>NZ_CP174124.1:0-2683 GCF_050469745.1 Providencia lanzhouensis | reverse complement strand
GTCAGCTTGTTTTAGCGTTATACCATTGCACAAACGATGATGATTATCAGGCGATGGGAATTCAGTTAAGCCGAAGTATTGATAATGCAAATGTCAGTCCGATCATCTTTTTCACAGGTAAAAATCAACGGTTATTAGGTGATATTTCGATGCTAAAACAGCTCGAAGAAAAGGTGCGCTGACGTTAGGTTTACCTATTATTTTATGTATTATCCTATCTATTATTCTATCTCTTATTTTATCTATTTCGTCTGTAATAGGTAGAATAATACATAGAATAAGATACAGAATAATAGATAGACACAAGATGACGTTGTGTTATTTCTTACCCATTAATCCACCTGTTATTCTACCTATTACTTTACCCGTTATTGCACCCAATTTAGGTATAACGGGCAGAATAACGGGTGAAATAATGGGTAGAATCATAGTTTTACTAACTTGCACCCCATGATACTTTCAGTATCAATGCCACTCATTTTCTGGACGAAAATGAATGACATAAGGCTCCGCCCTCTGGCTATTTTCTTCGGCTGGACGCCTGCGAAAAAAACCATTCACCCAAGCCCGTCAAACTCACTGCGTTCGTCTGACCACCCCCTTTTTTCGCCCCTGTATTTGGTCGCTCAAAAATGTGGTGGTCAGACGCTTCGCTTGACGGGGGGCTTTGCCCCCAAAACGAAACACGTTCACTGGGGTTCACTTGCCATCGCTGGGGCGTGTCATTTCGTTTCGGCTCCCCCTGTTTTTCCCTTTCTTCGCTGGACGCTCATCAGGATAAAAACAAAAAGCCTACCGCCCTCGTTTTACTCGGTTGGTCAAATCGCTTCTTGCCACAAAACAAGTTTGTGACTTTCAGCGATTTCGCATCGTTTTACTTGTCAGTTTGCACGATGTTAAAAACGCACTCAGAAGCCCGCAAAACCGTTCTAAACTTTCAGCGTAGATTTGGGTGTTTTATAGGGTGATCGTGTCTTAAAATCGTTTCGAGGGGCTTTAATGGGGATGAACGGGAGGTTTTTGCTAACTAACTCGCCCGTTTAACATAAAAGGGATTGTATGAATCAATTTTAGCTAGAGTTTAAGGTTGTTCAAATTAATGTACAATGATTGCACTGTATAAATAACCAGGTGTAGCATGTATGGAAAAGCACTTTATCAATGAAAAGTTTTCACGAGATCAATTTACGGGGAATAGAGTTAAAAATATTGCCTTTTCAAATTGTGATTTTTCAGGGGTTGATTTAACTGATACTGAATTTGTTGATTGTAGTTTTTACGACAGGAATAGCTTGGAAGGGTGTGATTTTAATAGAGCCAAACTAAAAAACGCTAGCTTTAAAAGCTGCGATTTATCAATGAGTAATTTTAAAAACATTAGCGCCTTAGGTCTTGAAATTAGTGAGTGTTTAGCTCAAGGAGCTGATTTTCGAGGGGCTAATTTTATGAATATGATAACTACAAGGTCATGGTTTTGTAGTGCTTATATAACCAAGACAAATCTTAGTTACGCTAATTTTTCTAGAGTCATATTAGAAAAGTGCGAACTGTGGGAAAATCGCTGGAATGGCACTGTGATAACTGGCGCCGTGTTTCGTGGCTCCGATCTTTCTTGTGGGGAGTTTTCATCGTTTGATTGGTCTTTGGCTGATTTTACTGGTTGTGATTTAACGGGTGGGGCGCTTGGCGAGCTTGATGCAAGGCGAATTAATTTAGATGGAGTGAAGTTGGATGGAGAGCAGGCGCTTCAGCTTGTTGAGAGTTTAGGTGTTATTGTTCACCGATAAAATCTAGGTAAAAAACGCCTAATGCCCCAATGTGGTACTAATCAAAACGGAGCGAAGCGACATCTTCATCTTGTCTTTGCTTTTCTCCATGATCAGTTATTGGGTCATGGTCTCTTAGCTCGTTAATCTGGCTAAGTTTGGTTAGGTTGGGCTTCTTTCGACACTTCGCAATCCAAGAAATCCCTAGTCCGTTGATTGGTGCTCTTATCAGGTACGCACTGTAATCTTTCGATACCGCAGCGTGATTCGGAGGTAGAGCCGGAATTTCGTTTTCCGGTACGTTTTACTACCACAATTTGCCTGTTTATCCTTTCGGAGACCGGGCTAAGTCCGAGTCAATCAAGTGGTGCATTTGGGTTAATGTCGTTGGCTGGTATTTAATGAGAACGTGACAAGCGCCTCTCACGTTGCTAAGATTGGATTGCGACGTCTAATCTGAGCAACGAATGCACAAGATTTAGAGTACCAGAGCCCTGTGATGCTGTCACGGGGCTTTGTTACATCTGGAGCTTGGTAAACCTCATAAATTCAATTCGCAACGCTCGCCGCAAGGCGTGAACTTGTTTCACGTCGAGGAAGCGGAATTTCTCGAAAGCCTTATACTGTCTCCGTTCACACATGATCGGAGGGTGTCTCTATGTCTCAATTATTTCGTTTGGCATCGCCAGAAGATTACGAATACATCGAAGAATTAAATTTATGGGAATTGTCATTTGATAAGCGACCGGTTCAAGGGGTTCGTTGTGAAGATCCGGTGATCGGGGCAGAAAAATATAATCAAGGGCGTGAAAAATTTAAGGCGTTAGCGTCACGGCATAAAAAACACTGGAAACCGAACGGATTGACCTTTTCGGAGTTGATCCGCTGGGCAATAGAATGCGGAACTCCAGAACAAT